>NZ_JBEXCW010000007.1:0-608 GCF_040605435.1 Streptomyces sp. NPDC005574 | reverse complement strand
AACTCGGCACTTGGGCCGAACCCCGCACCCCGACCGGCCCCCGGCGCCAGAGCAGTGGTCCGAACGGCGGCCGGCGCCAGACCCGGACCGGGCGCCGGACCAGGTGCCGGACCCGGGTCAGGCGCCCGCCAAGGATCGGGTGGCGGCGCCGGAGGAGACGGGGGATCGCGGGCCTGGGAGGCTCGGGCCTCCTGTCGGAACCAGGACGCCGACCTCTGGTTCTCCCGTCGTTCCTGGCCCACCGCGATGGCCATCTGCGCCGCCTGCCCCGTGCTCGACCCCTGCCGGGCCGCGGTGCTGCGACGCGAGGAGGGGCTTCCGAGGTGCGGGCGCAACGGGGTCATCGCCGGTCTCACCGGACCTCAGCGCCACGCCCTGGACAGCCACGTGAAACGGCAGCCGCAGCCACCGCCGCCCGCCGGTCCCGCGGCGGACGGCGACCCGGCCGGAGCCCCGCCCGGGCAGCCCCCGCCGTGCGGGACCCGGGCCGCCTACCAGCGGCACCTGCGCCGGTGCCGGTCAGCCGGGTGGTCGAGAGGTAGAACCGCCCGTCGACCCAGTCGAACGCCTTCGAGTAGAAGCCGTTCTCGATGTCCGCGGTGCCCTGC